>NZ_VRLS01000074.1:0-31413 GCF_008017825.1 Mesonia sp. K4-1 | reverse complement strand
AAAGCAGACGGTTCGGATTACGAGGCGACCGATGTTTCAGAAGTTGCAGGAAAAGGTTTAAAAGGAACGGTCAATGGTAAAACGGTATTGGTAGGTAATAAAGCTTTGATGACCTCAAATGGCATAGAAGTCCCCTCGGAAACAGATGGTATTGTAGAATCCATCGTAATGGTATCCATTGATGGAAATTTTGCAGGTTATGTAACCATTGCAGATGAACTAAAGGATGATGCGCACCAAGCCATTAAACAAATTCGAGATTCCGGAATTTCAAAAATTATAATGCTATCAGGCGACAAGGACTCTATTACACAGCAAGTTGCAAAAGAGTTAAATATTGATTGGGCGAAAGGTGGATTGTTGCCTGAAGATAAACTCAATGAAGTTGAAGAGCTCAAAAAACAACCCGAAACCAAAGTAGCATTTATTGGCGATGGTATTAACGATGCACCCGTTTTGGCAGCAAGTGGTGTAGGTATTGCGATGGGTGGTTTAGGAAGCGATGTCGCCATCGAAACAGCCGATGTTATCATACAGACCGACCAACCCAGTAAGATTGCAAGAGCGATTAAAATTGGTCGTTCAACGCGAAGAATTGTCTGGCAGAATATTGGGCTTGCCTTTGGCGTAAAGGTTATTGTCCTCATTCTCGGTGCAGGTGGATTAGCCACGATGTGGGAAGCCGTTTTTGCTGATGTTGGTGTTGCTTTATTGGCTATTCTCAATGCTGTTCGATTGCAGAAAATGAAGTGGAACTAATTATTGTCCAAGTTATATTTTGATTTCAAGTCTTAAAACTCTAAAAATATACTCAAATTTCATTAGTTTTGTATTTGATGCAAAAACCAAATAAAATAACGGCATTTTTCTTTTTAGGCTTGTTTAGCCTAATAATGCTGCATCAGGTTTTTCCACATTTGCATCATCAGCACGAGGAAACGCATTCCCATTCAGATATAGCCCATACTGGCGAACACCATCATCACGATGAAAGTACGCACGAAAAGGAAGAATCCCCATACGGTTTCTTTGGTTTCTTTATGGATATGCACGTTCATTCAACGGTGTCCAGCGATATTGTTGTACTTAAAAGGAATACTGTTGAGCAACAGACTACTGTAGATGACAATATTGTAAAAGCTGTATCTGATTTTCAAGAATTTTATGTCGTTGATAATAGGCTAAACGGTAAACCGCCAATTTATCATCCGCCCAATAGGCATTTTAATCCTTACCTCTCATCCCTCGATTTACGGGGCCCACCATCTTTAGGTTAATCGTTTAGGAATACCTACCGCTACGGCAGGAATCCTCTTATACTTTAAGATTAAACCTAAAACTTCAAACAATGAATAAATACATCGTATCCGTGATTTGCGGATGCCTGTTCTTCGTTAATGGTTTCTCACAGGATAAAAACATTGGGGAACTGCTAAACGTAATAGAACAGAACAATACTGAGTTAAAAGGCTATCAATCTTTCATTGAAAGCCAACAGCTCGAAAACAAGAGCACCAATAATTTACCCGACCCACAGCTTTCAGGCTATTATTTGCCCTTTGGCGATAACGTATCGGGAAATTACACCGAATATGAAATATCGCAATCCTTCGAATTTCCGACGGTTTACGGTTCACGCAGTAAATGGAACGACTTAAAGGCGATACAACTGCAAACGTCCTATGCCAAAAAGCGGCAGGAAGTTTTATTGGAAGCAAAATCGGTATTGATTGAACTCGCTTTCCTTCGAAAGCAGAAAGCTATTGAATCCGAAAGGCGAACCCAGAGCAAACAGGTTTTCGACCAGGTTCAAGAGCTTTATGATAAAGAACAAGTCGGAATTTTGGATTTGAACAAGGCGAAAATCGCTTGGATTCAAGAGCAATTCGTTGTTCAACAGATTGAAAGCGAAATCCAAATTGTACTGTCCAAACTCAGAACATTGAATGGCGGGAATGCCATTGATGGTTTTACAGCAGGTATCGATTTGCCTATCGAGGTTGCCGAGGTCGAAACGCTTTGGCAAGAAAGATTAACCAGCGACCCTTCGTTACAAGGTTTAAAGGCAGCTGAAACGGCTTCGCTTCAAAAAGTAAAACTTGAAAAAAACAAGGTGTTGCCCAATATGGCACTTGGTTACAATTACCAGGGCGTTAGCGGCAGTAATTTTTCGGGTTTTTACGGTGGTCTTTCCATTCCGTTGTGGAACAGCAAGAACAATGTAAAAGCGGCCGAGGCCGATTATGAATATCAGCAATCGAATACTCAAGTCATTACCGCTTCGCTGTATGCCCAATTTCAGGAAACATACAATCGATACGAATTGATGCTCGAAAAATACAATGAGTATCTAACCACAATGAGCAACTTAAACAGCGAACAACTGCTCTTTAAGGCCTATATGTTGGGCGAATATTCGTTTATGGATTACTATGTAGAGCTTCAGTTTTACCGCAATGCATCTGACAGAATGTTGCAGATGGAAAAAGAAATACAATTACTTCAGGCACAATTATTAAAACATACATTATAAACCTTTAAAACAAAGATTATGAAAATTTCAAAAATAATATTTGCAATAGCAATCGCATCAACATTTTTGGTAAGCTCTTGCAGGGAAACAAAAAAAGAGAGTACAGATGACCACGGTCACGAACATAATGAAGACGGAAGCCATATGCACGAGGAAGACATAGAACAAGAAGAATTTGAAGTAGGAAAAGATTCTATGGAAATGAAGACAAATGACCACGGTCACGACCACGATTCGGACGGTAACCATTTAGATGACGGTTCTGATACCCACAAACACGATGATGGTTCAGAACACAACGACCATTAAAAATCAAATACATTCAGAAGATGAAATATATAATAATTGTGCTCGCCTTTTTGGCAATGTCCTGTAATAACAAGGCAGAAGATGCACACGCACATAATGCAGATGGTAGTCACGTGGGCGAAGAAATTACACGATTGAGCCATACTATCTGGACGGATAAAACAGAACTCTTTGTTGAGTTTCCTGCGCTTATAGTGGGCAACGGCAGCAAATTCGCAGCCCACTTTACGGTTTTGGATAAACACCAACCCGTTCGGGAAGGTTCTGTAACGGTAAGTTTAATAAAAGACGGAAAAGGAATCAGAAATACGGTAGATGCACCGTCATCACCAGGTATTTTTTCGCCTGCCATACAACCGAAAGAAGCTGGGAACTATCAATTGGTTTTTGAATTGACGACACCAGAGTATTCGGATAAAATTTCCATTGATGATGTAATGGTATATGCCACTACGGATGAAGCCATAAAAGCTTTAGGTATGGAAGAAGAAGATGAGGCCATCTCGTTTTTAAAGGAACAAGCTTGGAAAATCGATTTTCAAACCGCGCCCGTGGTTTCTGGTAAAATTTACGATGTCATCAATACGTCCGGCGTTTGGATGCCATCACCAGGATCAACAAAGTCCTTGGCAGCAAAATCCAATGGAGTGGTAGATTTTAAGGTAAACAATCTTACTGAAGGTACAGCGGTAAAACAAGGTCAGTTATTGATGAGCTTAAATAGTCAAGGTTTGGCATCCAATAATTTAAGTACGGATATCGCTTCCGCGAAAGCGACATTCCAACAGGCCAAATCAGAATATGAAAGGAAGAAAGAGCTCTATGAATCCAAAATAGTCCCGAAATCTGAATTTGAAAAAGTAGAGAGCAGTTTCGAGATAGCCAAAGCCAATTATCAATCATTGGTGTCCGGTGTCTCGGGCGGAAGCAAACAAATACGTGCACCTTTTGATGGTTTTATCAAATCCATAACAGTTTCCAATGGCGATTACGTAGAACAAGGCGTAGCGCTTGTAACCATTGGGACGCAACATTCCAGAGTTTTAAAAGCGCAGTTAGCACCCAACTACGGGCTTGCGATGGGCAATGTACAAGGTATATGGTATCAGGATAATGATAACCAATGGAAAGACGTAACTGATGCCGAGGGCAAAATCCTTTCGATTGGTAAGGACGTGGAACGTGAAAACCCTTTGATTTCTGTTTTTGCAGAAGTCAATGCTACCGTCGATATGCCAATAGGAAGTCTAACACCTGTTCAGATAGCGATGGGAAATGCAACACAGAACATAATGATTCCTGTGAATGCTCTCTTGGAAGACTATGGAAGCTATTCAGTTATCGTTCAACTATCAGGCGAAAGTTTTGAAAGACGACCTGTTAAGATTGGAAAGCGCAATGGCGAAAATGTAGAGATACTGGAAGGTCTGCAAGTTGGCGAAGTGGTGGTAACTACAGGAGCATATCAAGTTAAAATGGCTTCAATGTCGGGTTCAACACCGGCGCACGGCCACGAACATTAAAAACGAAGAGAAATGTTAAATAAAATATTATCAATTTCACTTCAAAACAGATTGCTCATTTTATTGGGAGCGGTTGCATTGAGCGTTTTGGGAATCTATTATGCGCGTACAATGAACGTGGACGTATTCCCAGACCTCACGGCACCTACGGTAACCATTCTTACCGAAGCCCACGGAATGGAATCTGAAGAAGTAGAGAAATTAGTGACCTATCAACTGGAAACTGCCTTAAACGGTTCGCCCAATGTAAGGCGAATTCGTTCCTCATCGGCGGCAGGTGTTTCCATTGTTTGGGTAGAATTTGAATGGGGAACGGATATTTACCGTGCCCGACAAATCGTGAGCGAACGTATCCCGATGGTACGAGAGAACCTACCCGAAGGCATAGGAGCACCAACGATGGCACCTATTTCATCCATTATGGGCGAAATAATGCTCTTGGGAGTGACATCAGACAGTCTTTCGCCGATGGAACTGCGAACCTTATCCGACTGGACAATCAGACCTCGCATAAAAGCCATTGGCGGTATTGCGAATGTGGTGGTCATTGGCGGCGATTACAAGCAATACCAAGTATTTGCCAATCCCGAAAAGATGAAGTATTACGACGTGAGCCTATCGGAATTGGTAGAACACGTTAAGGAAGCAAATCAAAATGCGCCCGGTGGTGTCATCAATCAATATGGCAATCAGTACATCATTAAGGGAAGCGGTAGAGCCTATGCGCTGGAAGACTTGCAGGAAGCAGTACTTAGGGAAGTGAATGGTCAAACTATCAAGATTAAAGACGTTGCAACCGTACAGATTGGTGCAGCTGATAAAATTGGCGATGGTTCATTAAACGCAAATCCCGCTGTGATTCTGACTATTTCAAAACAACCCGATGTGAATACATTGGAGTTGACAGACCGACTGGATGAAGCGATTGCTGATTTAGAATCCACATTGCCAAAAGGGGTCAACATCAAAAGTCAAATTTTCAGGCAATCTGATTTCATAGATGCTTCTATTAGTAATCTAAATATGACTCTTTTAGAAGGTGCGTTTTTTGTAATGATTATCCTGTTCATCTTTTTAATGAACTGGAGAACTACCGTTATTTCCTTGCTGGCAATCCCTATTTCATTATTGGTATCCATCATTATTTTGAAATGGCTGGGTTACACCATAAATACAATGAGTTTGGGTGGTATGGCTATTGCCATAGGAGCGTTGGTAGATGATGCCATCATCGACGTGGAAAATGTATATAAACGCTTGCGTGAAAATATCAGAAAACCAAAAGCGGAGCGGGAATCGACCATAAAAGTAGTGCGTGACGCTTCAGTAGAGATACGAAGTTCCATTATCATCGCTACCTTAATTATTATCGTTTCGTTTGTTCCCTTGTTCTTTTTAAGCGGAATGGAAGGCCGATTGTTACAACCGCTCGGAATAGCCTTTGTGACCTCGGTATTGACCTCATTGGTAGTTGCCGTGACGGTCACGCCCATTCTGTGTTCCTATTTACTGGACAATGAAAAGCTTTTGAACAAGCAAGCTGAAGGTACACGTGTGGAGCGATGGTTACAAAAGCATTATGGCAACCTTTTGGAACGTGCAACACGAATTCCCAAAACCATTATTGGCCTAACTGTGATTGCCTTTCTGTTAAGTCTTTTAGTGGTCACACAGTTGGGAAGGAGTTTTCTTCCTGAATTTAACGAGGGTTCTTTAGTAATAAGTGTAGTCGGTCCACCGGGAATGTCCTTGGAAGAAAGTAATAAGACTGGAAAGTTAATAGAGACCATTTTATTGGATATGCCCGAAGTAGAGGTCGTTACTCGAAGACAAGGACGTGCAGAACTGGACGAACACGCGCAAGGTGTGAATGCTTCGGAAATCGATGTGCCCTTTGTTCTCGAAGACAAAACCAAAGAAGAATTCTTTGAAGAAGTCCGAAATAAATTGAGCATCGCACCTGGTGTTAATATCACATTAGGACAACCTATCGCACACCGAATTGACCATATGCTTTCGGGTACACGTGCCAATATTGCAATCAAGATATTTGGTTCAGATTTACAACGTTTGTTTGAAGTTGGTAAAAGCATAGAGCAGAACATTAAGGATATAGATGGACTGGCTGACGTTGCAGTTGACCAACAAATTGAAGTGCCACAAATCCGCATCAAACCCAAACGCCAGATTCTCTCGGCCTATGGAATGACGGTGGGCAATTTAATGGAGCAAGTGGATATTGCCTTTGCGGGGGAAGAAGCGGGCGAGATTTATGAAGGTCAACAGTATTTTGATTTGGTAGTACGCTATGAAAAACAGTTTCGGGACAATATTGAGAACATCAATAAAACCTTGATTAGTTTACCAAATGGCGGACAAACCACGCTGGGCGAATTGGCAACCGTTCAATCGGTAAGCAGTCCAAACACCATCAATCGGGAAGAGGTACAACGAAAGATTGTGGTCGCCGCCAATGTTCAAGGCAGGGATTTACGTGGTGCTGTTAACGAAATAAAGGAAGTCGTGGGCAACAATGTAAATATGCCAGAAGGCTACCGTGTGCAATATGGTGGACAGTTTGAAAGTGAATCCAAGGCATCACAGCTTCTCTTGATAACGGCCATCATTGCCATAGCCATCATTTTCTTGTTATTGTATTATGAATTCAAGGATGTAAAACTGGCGTTCGTAGTGTTGATTAATTTACCGTTGGCATTGATTGGTGGTATCTTGATAGTGTATTTTACTTCAGGTATCATAAGTATTGCAGCGACCATAGGTTTTATCAGTTTGTTTGGTATTGCCACACGAAATGGTATTCTATTGGTCTCACGGTATGAAGATTTGAGAAAAGAAGGAGTACACGGTTTTCAGTTAATAAAAGCTGGAGCTTTAGACAGATTAAATCCCATATTAATGACCGCCTTTACCACAGGTCTGGCATTGATACCATTGGCTCTAAAAGGTGGCGAGCCCGGTAGTGAAATCCAAAGTCCAATGGCCGTCGTAATTTTGGGAGGTTTGCTTTCAGCCACTATTTTGAATTTGGTGGTTATTCCTTGTGTGTATCAGTTGGTTCTAAAAAGGGAAAAATAGCAAACGAATTACAATTAAAAACCTTCTTGCTATGGTAGGAAGGTTTTTTTATGCATTAATTTTATAATCCCACTCAGCACATTCCCCTACATTCCACGCTCGCCTGCTGAAAAAGCAGGCAACCACTTCACTTCGGGCAAAGAGCTTCACTACAAAGGTCTTGGACACAATCCCCAATTTCAGCTTTCCATTCCGTTAACCCTTCCCGCTACGCTGGGAAGGAACACTACATTCCAGAGCCAAAATCGTGAATCAAGTCCGTTTTTCATCGGAAAGTCATCCCTTCGGTTTTCTTAACAGGATTTTCGGCGCGGTCTTCTTGAGCCCTCAATCGAAAATCCTTAAAAACCGAACCGCTGCCTTACACATTTTAAGGGGTTTATAATGGATAAAGCCTTTGTTGTTTTTCGGGTCGTCGAAAAACAGGCAGTACATAACCAATTCTAAATTAAACCCAGCCACTCATTTCGTTTAACTGTCGGTACGCTCAAACGCAACTGCGTTTAAAAGAATTGCTAATGCCCTTATGGAACTTGTCAAGACTATACAAGTTTTAGTGAAAAATAAGGTTTCTACTTCCTTGAAAATCTAAGGATTTTACTACGTCGCAAACACACCTGATTTTGCCCGAAAAGTCTTGACAAAACCCACTCTATCCATTGTGCAGTGCACAGAAGAAAAGAACAAACACCCCTTAAAATTTAATTCAGTTTAAAACAAATAGGGGAAATATAAACCAGTCTGATACAAAGCAGACACAAATCTTTTTATTATGAGTACTATTAGAAATCACGTACAGTTAATTGGAAACGTTGGACAAGAACCAACCATTACGAACCTTGAAAGCGGTAAGAAAGTAGCCCGCTTCTCACTCGCTACAAACGAGTATTACAAGGACAGCAAAGGCGAAAAGCAAACGGACACCAACTGGCACACCGTTGTAGCTTGGGGAAAGACTGCTGAAATCGTTGAGAAATTTGTCGAAAAAGGCAAAGAGGTTGGAATTACAGGGAAACTAAAGACCCGAACCTACACTACCGATGATGGCAACCAACGCTATGTAACGGAAGTTGTAGCCGATGAAATCCTTTTGCTTGGAAGCAAGAGCGACAAGTAATCTTTAAAATTAAAGAGGGCGTTCCTCTCGAAAGTTGCGCCCTCTTTTTCATTATCCATTAATTAAAATTAGATAACAATGAAAGCACAAGTTAACGAAATAAAAGAGCGATTGCAATATTTTACAGGAACAGAAATGTTCTACCAAATCCCATTATTAAGAACCCGATTTACAGACGGATTAAAATATTTGTCAGAGGTAGCCGAATGTTTTTGGCTCATTACGGACACGTCCGTAATTGCAAAAAGTCTGATGAACCGAAGCGAATTTGTAACCATAGACTTCAAAAGATTGCCCAAAGAAAAACAGGATTATTCTGGTTACGAAGCCGAAATAATTTATAGCGATGGCAACGATAATATTTTGGAAAAACACGGTTACAGGGCAACCGATTTTCCACTCGATGAACTGCGGTTATTTTTTGTAAATGATACGCTGATGTTGCCAAGCGAATACTAAAATTTTGAAGTTATGATTTACATAAAATTTCAAGATTTGAGCGAGGAAAAACAAGAGGAACTTTTACAGGTTTCAAGAGAACACGTTATACATCTTTTTGGGGAATCCATTCAAAAATATGTTGACGAAACTGGTGCAGATTATGAAAAATTAATTGATGAAGAAATGATTAAAAATTTATACACATACGATTATGTGTTCAATATCTGACACGTTATTATTATATATAGAACACCTCTGAAATTTCAGGGGTGTTTTTGTATGTAATTAATATATAATCAAGAAAAAAAACGTATCTTTATTTCGCTGAAATTCAGCATTCAAATTAAGTAGGGTTATCCACTTTTCGACTTTCGCCGATAACCTTGCACATCGAAAAATAACATATCGGAAAATCATTTTCCTTGAAAATGGCAATCGGCTCTTTAGCCGGATTGTATGGATTTTTGTCACGCTTGCGTGTGACGAAAAGGAATAGCAAGAGGGTAACACGCTGCGCGATGTTTCAGATTCCTTTTCGTTTTCAAACAGCTGATTACCAGCGATTTGAAAACACTGTAATTTCCTAGCAATCAACAATTTGCGACAAACGGGCTGGAAACGCCCATTTTTAGGGAAGATTTTGCGACAAATTGGCGAAATATGGACTCATTTATTGGAATTAGATTTAAAAAGGAAACCGCAAAACGTTTCCAAACTTTCTCACGTACCTACTTCAAATCGCACACCGAGGCGATGGCTACGATGCTCGATTTTTTCTTCTACAACGAAATATCGCCAAAGGAAAAATTAGGACCAACTGGACGCACCATTGAGGCTAAATTACTCAAAAGAATCAATGCTGTTATTGCCATAATGCGAGACGTAGAAAAGACACAAACCAAACCTACGGTGGCTATGATTCAGTCCCTTTTTGAGACCGAAGAGCCAACTAAAAAACCGCTGATTGTAGAAAAGAAATATGCCGAAGAAAAGAAGGAAGTCCGCTTTCGCGAAAAGAAAAATCAAAGCAACCAACTCTAAACTTTCGAGCTATGTATATCACAATCACACCTCAAAAATTAGGCAACAATTTTTCACCAAGTTCAGCTGATTTTGTAGGCTATTTGGAAAAGGAAAATCAAGGTTTGGAACAGCACAAAATGGAACATTTTTTCAATCAATATGGCGATGAGATTTCCGCTGAAGAAGTGGTCAAAGAAATTGACGAAAACACCGCAAAATTAAAAAAGAAAGAACCTAAATTCTATTCGATTACGGTCAGCCCGTCAAAGTATGAATTACGAAAACTTCAGAACAGTAGTCAAGATTTAAAAACCTACACTCGTGAGCTGATGAAAGATTATGTTGCCAGTTTCAATCGAGAAATTCACAGACGACCCATAACCATAGATGACATAAAATACTATGCTAAAATTGAGCACCAAAGAACATTCAAGGGAACAGATTTTCAGATTAAAGAAAACCAACCTTACGCTTCAAAAATTCTTCAGCTAAAAACTGAAATCCGAAATATTCAAGAAGGACGAGCTGAAGGGAATACTAAAAGAATGAAAAAGGAAATTGCCAAATTGGAACGCCAAGCACCACACCAGCAAAATGGCAAACGGATTGTCCAGGGAATGCAAAAAGATGGAAACCAAAGTCATATTCATATCATCGTGAGCAGAAAGGATGCTTCAAATTCGGTCAGTCTTTCCCCAGGAAGTAAACACAAAGCTTCCGAAGTTGAAATGCACGGCAAAAAGGTAAAGCGTGGTTTTGATAGAGATACCTTTTTCGCGAAAGCGGAAAAAACGTTTGACAAGACTTTTGGCTACAAACGCAATTTTGCCGAGACCTACAAAGCACGAAAGGATTTTGTAAAGAACCCTAATCTCTATTTCGCTGCCTTGATGAAATTACCAGCCAACGAAAAAGCTTTGGCTTTCAAAATGATTACCAAAAGTGGCTTGCCAATCGTTCCAAGTATTCCAGTTAGTCAAGCACAAATTGCACTTCGAGTTTTTAAGCGATTAAGACGTGGCGTAGAGGTGGCCATAAAATCAAGTTCAATAGGAGTCTAAGTATGGAAATAAACAATCTCATAACGATACTTTCAATTATTGGTTTAGCCAGTACTGTTTTCTATGCGTTTTTTCGGGTAAGTAGATATGCGTTTCTTTTGAATTTTATATTGCTTTCAATTTTTGTGTTCTATATTTCTGAGGGAAACGAATTAGTATCGCTATTACTCTATTTGGTTTGTCCTCTACTATTAATTAATACAGGACTATATGTATTTCTGCATAAAACTGAAAATGTACAAAACGGAAATACCAAGTACCAAGTCAATTTTGCTACAAACAAAGGGAACTTCAAATTAGATAATATTAAACGTGGCGCATCCGTCATCGGCTCTGCGGGAAGTGGTAAGACTGAAAGTGTGATTTATGGATTTTTGAAGCATTTCCGGAAAGAGCGCTTCTGCGGAATTATTCACGACTATAAAGATTTTGAATTGACCGAAATGGCATATCCACTTTTTAAGGATAACGATATGCCGTTTAAGGTCATTTCCTTCGATAAAATCATCCATCGGGTAAATCCCATTGCACCACGCTATTTAGAGAGCGAGGAAAGCGTAAACGAGGTTTCAAGAGTGCTAATTGAAAATCTTTTAGAGCAAAGAGAAAGTGGAACAACCGGAACTACAAAGTTCTTTAACGATGCCGCTGAAGGTTTGATTGGTGGGTTAATCTGGAAACTAAAAACTACCTATCCGCAATTTTGCACACTTCCTCATTTAATAGCTATCTACCAATACCTTGATACGGATAGCCTCGTGCAGTTTTTGGAAACCAACACCACATCGAGAGCAATGGCAGATGCTTTTATTAGTGGTAAGGATTCTGACAGACAGACCGCTGGTGTAAAAAGTACTTTGGCAAATGCGCTGAAACGAATTAGCACACAACGGATTTTTATGGCATTGTCCGCAGACGAAGTACCTTTGAATATTAATGGTGAGGATAATCCTGCCATAATTTCGGTAGTGAACAATCCAAAATATGAAACGTCTTATTCGCCAGTAATTGCAACCATTATTCACACTATTACAAAGCAAATGAGTGTGCGTAATTCCAAACCCTCATTTTTATTAATGGAAGAAGCACCAACCATTCGCTTGTTAAATATGCACCGCATTCCGGCAACATTGAGAAGCTACAATATTGCTACGATTTATGTAATGCAGGATAAAATACAAAACGATATGATGTATGGCGATAAGGCAAGCAAGGCAATTTTGAGTAATTTATCATACCAGTTTTTTGGTAAAGTAAACGACCCAGACACCGCCAAATACTACGAACGCTTTTTTGAAATCATCAAAGACCCAACCAAAAGCGTAAGTCGTGGTCATAATCTGGATTTTGATACACGTATTACCACAGGCGAAAAGGAAATCCCGAAAATACGAGCAGATGTATTTTTCAGGTTAAAGCAAGGCGAGTTTATTACGTATGCGGATGGGAAGGACAAGAAGGTACAGTTTAAACTGTCTAATATTAAAAGAGAGCTTCCGCAGGAAACGAAGCAGTATTCAAATGTTGATTTAGAAGCTAATTTTGAGAGGGTTTATGATGAGGCGAGGTCGATTTTCAAATAAATTAAAGTGGTGCAATAGGTGGTGCAATAGGTGGTGTAATAGATGGTCAAATTGGTGGTCAGATGGCTTATCCAGTGACAAAATAATTAAATAAGGATTCTTCTTTAATCAAGTGTACACTTTATAAAATACCATTTGGCTTTAAGCTAGTGTTAGAAAATAATTTTTACTTTTCTAGGTAATCGCTAATTCCAAACATCCGTTTAGAAGTACATGCCAAGTTCTTCCGTCCGTTGCTACAATAATCAGCCTCAATCTCAAAAACGATACAGTTCCTATTTGTTTGCTTGCTGGCAATAGCAGTAGAACAACTTCCACCAAAGGTATCCAAAACTAAATCCCCAGGATCTGTACTTTTTTCTATTAGATAGCTTATTAGATCAACAGGCTTTTCGGTAGGATGGTTATTGTTTTTGGTTTTAGAAGATTTTAGGATATTGCAGTCACGCCTACCATTCAATTTTTTGTTTCCATTGCTACAAAATAATATCATTTCATATTTTGGCGCATAGTCGCCTTTCAGGTCGCCAGTTCCGTGATTTTCCTTTTCCCAAATCAAGATGTTCTTTATTCTAAACTATTTACCAAGGAAAAACTTAAAGACTTCTACATTGTGCCAAGAGCAGAATACGTAGAGATGTGCCTCTTCTTTGCAGACTCGTTTTATTTCTTTTACCCAACTATTTAGCCAGTCCAGATTATTATCATTAGGCATCCTTTTATGGCGGTTATTCCTCTTATTACTTCTGTAACTTATGCCATAAGGTGGGTCTGTCAATACTAAATCTACACTATTGTCCGTAACTTTTTTAATACCGATTTTCCAGTCTATATGTAGTATTTTTTGCATCTGTTACACTGATTGATTTAGTTATAATTAAAGCATAGCTATGGCTGTTCAGTATCTTTTGGATGCTGATGATTAGTTCAATAAATACAGAGAAATAATTGCTTTAAAAAGGTGCTTTATCCTTTGACCCTCTTGCGGCAGCTAACCACTTGCCTTCCTGCTTAACCAGTTTAAAAACACCAGGCGTTTTATCGTATGCTGTGGTGTATTTTACCCAAGCCACATTGCCCATAATCGTATCTTGCAAAACGGTAAAGTTAGAATCATCCTTTGGCGTAGCGTTGAACATATTTATGGTGTTCATATAGTTGGAATACGCCTGTGGTGTAGAATGTGCTTTTAAGGTTTCCTTATCTTTTTCATAAAAGCTTTCGATGACGATTTGGGCTGTGGCACTTGGTCCTGAAATTTTAGTTTTAGAATCAGCTCAGGAAAGGAACAGTAATACGAGCGAGCAAACAACAATTTTTTTCATAACGGTATTAATTTGGGTTATTGATATATCTATGCGATAGTTTCATTTCAATGTTTCGTTCGCCATCTTTCTCGTTAAGTTCCAAAATTGCCCTGCGGTCATTAGACAATGAAAATTTGGGCAATACATAAACGAAGCGCACCGTTTCGTGTTCTGCAATTTTAGATGGCAGGTTATATGTGTAAATAGGTTCTTGATACAGTCGCTGTAATGACTTTCTTTTGCCCTTTTGCCGAGTTTCAATCGAAAGGTTCAAGAAATTCAAATCGTAATCCAAAGTAGAATTATTCTCAATCTGGATAACGAAGTAGAGTTCTTCCTTATCAAAAACAACATTTTCAACAGTCAAGACAATGCCTTGCGTTCGCTTCTTAATCCGACCGATACGCTGGTTTCTGTTAAGAAGATACGAGCAGAATTTTTGATAGTAATACGCTCTATTATCTACACGTTCTTCAGAAGATTCAGCAAGAATCGAATCGACCTTAATTGGTTTCTCATTTCCGATACTACTTGATAGCGGAATGAAATAATTGAGCTTAGATAGCTGTTTTTTATATCTTACAATATACGAAAAAATTGAACCATTTCTATTGACTACCAACAGATTACTTTCCTTCCCAGGCTTTGCCTGAAGAAGTCCAAAATACTGTTCTTTTTCACGATTGTAAGTAAATACAAAATTATCTGAACCGGTTATTCCTTGCCGAATAGGTTCAGGGAAGAATAATGCAACGTTTTTGGTGTCGTTGGCATATAGGGTATCGAGAACTGTAGTTGTTTGCGCTTTCGCGAAAGCGGAAATCAGTATCGCAAATATTAAAATTGTTGCTCTCATAATTTAGGTTTTAGAATTAATTTATAATTATTCAATACCGTAACTTTTACGTTTCGGTTGTTACGTCTGAGTACTTTGGATATACCACCAACTTGTGGTACGGTAGGAATGTTGATATCGCCAATAATATCGTCCAAGACTTCAGTGGTGGCTTCTGCTCGAAAATTGTTCTGTACATAGATACCTTCACTACCATCAGATAAATCGAATGCTTTGAGCTTCGTGGGATGATGCTTAATATTTTCAATTTCAATGAGCGCACGATTAGGCTGAAAACTTATGAAGCCGAAAATAGGTGTATTCTTAGGCATTTTTTTACCATTAATCGAAGCGGATTTAGTCAGGCGCATTCGCAATCTGGTATTCGCTTTTACAACTTGGTCGCCATCTACTACCACGTATATAGTTTCATCTGTATTACCAATGATTGAAACTTCATTGGGTTTTGGGGAAGCGGCAAAGAACAATTGATGTTCCAAGCCTAATTCTTTGGCTTCAATTTTTTGTTCCCGTTTTACTTCAGTAGAATCAATTTTTGATACCGCTTTGCGAACAGTTCTCTTTTGTCCCAAATTTTGGTATCGTTTTTCTGAATACTGAATCTTGCCAGCTTCGTAGATGCTATCTACGATACGTTCTTTTTCGCGTTCTGGAAGGTCTGGGTCGTAAAAACCCATAGAATCAATCAACTTTTCATCATAGATGCTTGGCGCGTTATTTTCACGCACTTTCTTCAAGTCGTTAATTGCATCTAATTTGGAATCGTACTCTTTTTGGTCTTCTTCCAAATCTGGCACCAAGGTCTGTTTAAGGTTTTCAGTTTCACTTTCATCATCGCCCATAACCATTACGGAATAGGAAATCAGGAATATGAAAATCACGGCCAAAACCGCTGCAAATACTATTTTATTCTTTTCTACTTTCATCATTGAGTTTTTTTAATGTGTTCTCGAAATAGTTGGTAATCAACAATCCGTGTGGATTGTTCGGGAAGTTTCGGTCAACCATAATCAAGTTTCCGGTAGAAACCAATTCATAAGTGTCGATGATTGAACCTCTATTGATTTCAAAAATGGTCGTTGTTGTAAAACTGTATGAGCCATTATTTTCGTTTATCCGTGAATCGATACTCAGTACTTTTTGAACCAAGGAATACTGAAGCAGTCTATTGTAAACACCATCGGCTTTTTTCTGACGATACAGGTTGTCCACAGAACTGTTTCCCAACCAAAGTGCCTTTTTTAAATTACTTTCATAATTACTCGCATCAATATTGTAGAAATAATTGTGGAACAAGTCTAAATGTGCCAAGGCTTCAACCCTAAAATTCTCTTTTTGGGTTACGAGCTTCAGTGGAATAATGCTGCCATCGGTATTTATGGCAAAAGCGCTATTTAGTGCTTTTTGATTTGTGGAATATGCCATCCATAAAGCGAAGGTGCTTGATAGTAATGCTAGGACCAAAACTCCCAAAACAATAAACCGATTTAATTTTAGGACGTTGTAGATATTCTTGTATGGTGTTTTCATTCTGAATTAAATTAGTTGGTAAATAATCTGAGCGTAAAAGATGTGGCACGTTTATACAATTTGAATTTTAGGAATACGATAAAAGCCACAGAACCTAACTGAACGACAGGTGCAAAAAAGCCTTGACCTGTATCAGTTCCGAAAAGGTTTGTCCAAAAATTGGTATTGATTTCCGTATAAATAGCATTGATAAATACATTGACCAGAAAGAAGGCAGGTACCAACATATATACAGCCGCATATAATTTGAAAAATGTATAAGCAAGGGAACGGAATTTTTCAAAAACCGCTAAACTTATAACCAATGGAAAAAATGCTTGCATTATTCCCAACAGGAAAAAGCGTTCGGCTAGAAATAAAGGGTATATAAATAGGTCGAGAATCCAAAGAATGGTGCTTAAAATAAATGCTAATATTTTAAAGCCATACAACGGTGTTACCAATGCTTCGTACAAAAGTGTCATCGCTGAACTTGCAGCATCAAAAAGACTTACATCTTCCTCTAAAGGAATATCCTGCATTTGCAATGGTAGTAACGCAGGTGCTGTTCCTCTGTACTGTCCCTCTATGGCTACCAATATCCCATCAAAGAATCCTAACACCTGCGTTGAAAATATTACTAAAAGGACTATGGCAAAATTCTTTGCCAATTCGCCAGGACTCAATCCCCAAGTATAACCGTCCTTATCGGCAATACCTTCATTGTACTTCTTAAGGATGTTTACCAAAAAGAACAGGACAGCAAGCGTTTTCATTCCTGCAATGGTATATTGCGAAAAGTTGCTTGCCTGTATGGTCTGGAACACCGTATCGATGTATTCTAACCCAATCCCTAAAAGTATGGTTGCGGTCATTGTTAATAGTCTGTTTCTCGATTATTGACCTTATCCTGCATCTTTCTGAAGGAAATAATATCACGATAGCGTTTGGTTTTAGTTGTGATGCTGGACACCATTTGCTTCGATTCCTTCTCTTTTTCCTTGAGTACTTTTGCACGTTCGGCATCGCTCATTTTTAGGTAGTCGCTAGACAGAACTTCGTCAATAAAATCAACCGTTTCCAATGAGTTTTGTACAATGGCATCAAAGGATTCCACCACTCTACTGATTTCATCGGGTTTGATGTAAGGCGAATTCAAAATATCCTGCAAATCGGTTTGCATTACATTGATGAGTCGTTGATTGTTGTCTGCAATTTCTTGAACAGCATTAAGTTGTTGTACCACACTCGATACTTTCTCGATGGCTTCTTTTGCATCTTTCAGAAATTTCACAGACTTGATAAGTTGGCTCGTCTGTTTGGCAGATTCTACCAAGGATTTTACCAAGCTGATAAAGTTGGTATTGTCATACACTGGCATTCCTTGGGCAGTAGCTTTGCTTGTCATAAATAAAGTCAGGGCTACGGTCATTACTAAAATTTTGATTTTTGTCTTCATAATATTTGTTTTAAGATGTAAATTGAATTATTGCTTTTTCCATATCGTGATGCTCGTCGTAGAGCTTTATAATTTCCTCATTTTCCTGCCCATCGGTTAAGTAAGCCGCATAAACTTCTTTTGGCACTTCCAACCGGAAAATGTTACTTTCCCTACCGATTTTGATAAACATTTCGGTGTATTTCCGTGGACCGGAAAGATTGTTTTTAATAGACTTTAGTTGGTTTAAATCGTGACTGGATAGATTGAGCCTTTTTACCAATTCATCATATCCCTTTTCATTATTCAAGCTGTAAATAACCTGTGTGTTTTCCAAAATACTCGCTGAAGTGGAATTGTTTGGAAGCTGATTGATGGATTGTAGAATAATCCCAATCGCACCGTTTTGTTTACGGATGGCTTGATAGTAGAACTCCACGCTTTCCAGTACATTTTCAAACTTCAGTTGCTTCGCAAACTCATCAAATAAGATGATACCTTTTTCAGCACGGTTTTTCCAAATGGTTCTTTGGATGGCAGATTTAATCAGCTTCAACATTACGGACAGGATTTCCTTATTGTCCTTGACTTCATCGAGCTCAAAAACAGTCAATCGTTTATCTTCGATTTTATAGGTTTGGTCTTCGCTTACTTCAAAAAGGAAGCTGTATAGACCATCGCCGACATATTCGGACATTACGTGCAAAAAGCTCGTTATGTTGAAGTAGTCGGGATGGATTTTTAGGGTATCTAAAAGGTCTTTTTGTTTCCTTTCTATAAAGCTGTAAAAACCATCTAAGGAATGATTTTCTGAAGTGTTATTATAATAGTGTTGCAATATCTTTTTAACCGAGACTGATTGTGCTTTTGTAACTTTTAAATCTGAAGCGAACAGTTCAAAAAGGAAAACAGATAGGTCTTCCAAACGTTCAGGTGTCAAGTCTTTAACATCGCTGATGTAAAATGGATTGATGCCTAAGTTTTTACCGCTTTCATATCTGAGAACCGTATATTTTTCAGGATAGAGCTTGGCGAATTTGGTGTAAGAACCACCTAAATCAATAATGACCAACCGTACACCACTTTCAAAATATTGGCGCAGAATATTGTTTGCCAAAAAGGATTTGCCTTCGCCTGTTGGTGCAAAAATGGCAAAATTACGTGCCTTGATCCGTTTCTTTTTTTCATCCCAAACATCTTTTAGCACTGGAATGTTATGTTCTCTATCATTGAAGATGATTCCGGTGTTATCGGATTTGTAATTGGTATTGTTAATGAACAGACACAGAGCGTGCTTTAAATCTGTCACATATAAATCGTGATTTGAAAAGTTGGAAGAAAAGCAGCAGTAACTATTAAGAATATAGTTTTTACGCTCTTCGCCACGTGGATAATATGGGATGATATCCAGTTCCTTAAATTCGGTCTTGATTTTGGACGTGATTTTGTCCAGTTCTTTGGCTTCCTTTGCCCAATAGACAATATTGAGATGACCACGAATAATCCGTACATTATCATCCGCATTGATTTGGTCAAGAATATGTTGGATTTTACCCAGAACCACTTTGTTCTGCGAACCGAAGTTGGAACTTTTATTCAATTCTTCAACTTTTTTATCTAGCAGCTTGCGCCACTTTTGTTTATCATCCAGATAGATGATTTGATTGACGATATGATTTTCGTTAAGTGTAAGCCCTATGCCATCAATAAACCCTTGATGAAACACAAAATCGTCTGAAGTGAATTTCTCATTGGTTTTGCTGCTCTGCACACTTTCGCCAAAGCACAGTTCGCTGTTGATGGCCAGGGCATCAAAATGGTTTTCGCCAATATTGACGCTTTTTTTATCTAAGATGATATCGGTATCAAATCCCTCATTGAAACCATTGAAATAACCGTTGGTTAGTTTCTGAATTTCCTCGACATTGAGTGGTAGAAATTCCATTTTTCGGCTATTATTGATAAAAGAAACGGAATCGCTTACCGAGTTGGCAAAGCTTTTTACGTTATCGTCCAGTTCCTGAACGATTCCCTTTGAAACCTTTAGGAAAGGGTTAACGTATTTGGAATTGTTGAGTGCCTTGTTTTTAGTCAGAATAAAGAACAGATAACATTTATGTTCAATATGTCCACGACCTTTAAAATGCTCGTGTGTAGCTTTTTCTAAAAAGGTTGAATTCGGAAGTTGTTCTGAGGTATATGATTTCTTCAAATAAATATCCTGTTTATGAACAACCGTACCAACTGGCAAAGATTTTAAGGCCTGAAACCAGGCACCGTGCATATCCTCAAAGTCTTTTTCCGATAAGGAATAGATTTCAGGTAGGTTACCTTCATAACACACTATCACATTACCATTATTGGCAAAAACGATATTGTCTTGAATTTCCACGATGGGTTGATATGCAGAAAGGTTCATCTTATTCATAATCGAAGCCAGAATTTCTTTTGTTACTAATGATTTGTGGGAAGGCGTTAGCCGTCTGAAATAGCTGAGGGTTATGTGTAATTCTTGTCAACGCAATATATAGGGCAGCGTTAAAAACCAGTATGCCTATAATCATCCCAAAACTGAAAGAGAAAATAATGACCAAAAGGGATGCGAGAATGGAAACCATCATTAATGCAAACAGGGAGATGGGCAGCCCAAAAATGGCTGCCCGTTTCCTAATGTTTTTATAAACCTCGAATTTTTTCATAAGCCAATGTATTGATTGCCGAATGTCGCTTAGCGACTTAGACTACGATTCCGATTAGGTATGTGAAGATGCCTACTACTGCACCTGCAATAAGGACAAATACCAAAACTCTGGTAATTCCCTTTTTTAAATCTGCGTTCTCACCAAAGAAATGTCCCGCATTAAAGAGGAAACCAACTAGAAAAATGACACCGAGCAGAATTGGAAAGATGGTTCTTATAGTATCACCTACATCATTTACGGAATCTTCAATGCCACCAATTTGTGCGAATAGCGATGTTGAGAGCAAAGACAGAAAAGTTGCTAGATAGATTGATTTTTTCATAACGTAACGGTTTAAAATTTTGTGTTGTTTTTGTTATTGGAAATTTACATATATTTGCTTACAAATAACTGAAAATCAAATATTTGTGAATAAAATATTATTTGATATTGTTTGAATTCCGTTATTGTTATTTGGCATCAAATTTTATGATTTTTAGAAGTTGAATTGTTAATAACCCAAAACTTGAAAATGAAAAAAGTGCTCAAAAACGTCAGTTTTGTGATTTTGCTTCTAAAAATGTGCTTCATTTTTGGGCAGGAAACCACAACCCAAAAACGAATTGTAATTGATGTTGGACACGGTGGAAAAGATACTGGAGCAATAGGAATAAATAAAATCCAAGAAAAGGACATCGTAATGGATATAGCGATTGCCATTTTGAAGCTAAACAAAGAATTAAAAAAACCTTTAGATATTTATTTGACCAGATATAAGGATACGCTTATTTCGCTCTCGGATAGAACTAAACTTGCTAAAATTCTAAAAGCTGATTTATTTGTGTCGTTGCATTGCAATCATTCAGATAATCCAAATGCTAGAGGAGTAGAAGTTTATGCTTCAAAGAAACAAGCGAAGTATTCTAAAGAATCTGTTTTTGTCGGCTATCAAATAGAAAAAACGCTCTGCAAAGCTATAGGATATGATAGTAGAGGTGTGAAGTTCGCCAATTTTCAGGTGTTGCGGGAAACAATTAGCGATTGTCCTTCTGTGCTTTTGGAATTGGGTTTTTTGAGTAATTGGGATGAGAGCTTTTATCTAGGAAAACCTGAAACGCTCAGAACTATGGCATTGATTATTTTAATGGAATTGAATAACTATTTAAATGCTGGATTATGAAAGAATTTTCAGAAGAAATAATTGCTACTATAAAACAAATTATCATCATACTATTTAAAGAACTTAGACCTAAAGCAAAGAAAAAGTAATATAGTATTTAATAAAAGTGATTTTTCAGAATAGTAGTCCTGTTGTGTTGAAATTCAATAGATGCTAATTCTGCAAAATTCTTAATTTTAATTCTGTCAGATTCGTCCATTTCGATATTATTATCCTCGTTCAACAAAACATCTATCCGGTCATAGACAAAATTTGGATTATCTTTTTCACTTCTGTCTATCCCTTGGTAAAGCAGGCTTATGTAATTTGCAACTAATTGTGATTGGCTTTGCATAAATAAGTCAATAAGCCTTTTTCTACTATTCTTTACCATCCAATAATGCAAACCCCATTTTTTACGGGAATTACCATCGGTAAGCTTTTTATATCCAGTTCCAAGTGAAAGGATTTCGAGCTGAGACATTTCAACTTTAAAAGCCTTTAAGGCTTCTAGAACCGCTACTAATGTAGGGTTGTTTGCCATTATACCACCATCAACTTTGTTTGCAAAATCTTTTTGTGTGCCATTAAGGTCAATATATTCTGAGGTATATGGGTCGTAATATGTAGGTGCGGCAGAAGTGGCCATAGCAGCTTGATAAGCCGGAATGTGATAATCTCGCTCAAAAGCTGGATGATATTTGGTTTTTAACACACTTGGGTTACCTTGTATCAAATCATAGATAGGAATACAAACATCTGTTTTGCAATCGCCAAACCTTGGTTCAATTCCATTGTTTGCATCTCTGAACTTTTCACGAACAAGGTTTTCCAAAAATTCTCTTTCGTGTGCTGAATTAAGGATTTGACCAATGAAAAAAGGTTTTTTGCTGCCAAAAATTTTCTTGGCATTATCTAAATAAAGTTGATATATTTCTTTTGCAGGTATCCCCAAGGCTAATGCAATAGCAATAATGCCACCAGTTGATGTTCCTGTAATCAAGTCGAAATGCTGATAAATTTTAGTTTTGCCATCAGAGCGATTTTTCAATTCGTCTTCTAAAAGTGTTAAGAACAATGCAGGGAAAACACCTTTAATACCACCGCCATCAATCGACAATATTTTAAATTTTGTATTCTTCATTTATCAAGATATTTGTTTTGTTCTCATTAGGGTATTCATTATGACCACCGCCAAACCATTTGCCTTCGGGCAACCATAATTCATAGTAGTATAGCCACTCACTTATCCAAGGAATGATTGTATCAATAATGTAATTGTGCGCATTCCACTCTTTTTTAGATGGCGAATAAAGACATAGCTGCTGCTTTTGGCTGTTATAAACGTGAGGCAGTTTTGTTCTGCTTTTTGCGATTTCCAATGTTTTATTGACAACAAAAATTTTTACCCATTTGTTTTCCGTATAAACAACTTTCACGTCATATAACTCGCTTATAGCAGTGGGTTGAATTTGAACAATGATTTCAAAATTATCCCATCCGCTTTTTAAGACCCTGATTTCTGGAAATACTTTTTTTATCCTCTTCAATTGTTCAGTTGAGAGAATACCTTTTACTTTTCTTTTCCTGTCTGTCTTAAAAAATTTGCTCATAAATTACCTTCAAAATTATGGTTTGGTATTGAAGTGCCAACCGACCCTAAAAGACCTGTTCTTCCTGCCATTTTTCTCAAACCAGATTCCCTTAGAACTCTATTTTTTTCGCCATAGTCGGCAAAAGCTTTATTTACGACCTTGTCCCCGTATTGTACTGAAAAGGATTCATTCAATCGTTGTAGGCCGACTCCTTGGCTGTATTTGATTGTTTCGAGGTCTTCCTCCAATTTATCCAACCATTTATAGAAATATTCTTCTTTTTGAGGAACATCGCTCCACTTGTCTGCAAAATTTTCCTCATCATTGACAGGGTTACTTATCCATCTTTCGTAACGGCCTGTCTTCGGATTCAGTTTCGTATCTATAAAGCCACGCATTGTGCTCACAATATTAACATAAGCATCAACGATGTTCTCGCTTCTGTCATAAGCTCTGGCAGCTAAAGTGGTAATTATAATAGAAATGGGCCTGTTTTCACTATCAAGTTCATCTGAACAAAACATAATATCCCTATGGCGTTTTAATAACTGAATTACACGTTGCAAGGGCATCTTTTCTTTTTGGTATGGCTTCACAGGATCAACAGATTCGCTCAGAGCGAACATTTTTGTTGAACTGTATATGGCTCTTTGATAAAACCATTTGGCATAGCCGAAAGGATTACTTTTCAACCACCATTCTGTGTCCGTTTCGGTAGAATAGTTATACTCTTCCTTATCGGTTAAGCGAATTGCCAGCTTATTGGTATCTATGCGTTGGCTATTGTTAAAGGATTCGCTAAGTAGAACCGTAAAATTTTTATCTGAAATGGATGGCAAAATATCCATATGGTAGTTAGCATTGTCTGAATAATCAAGTGTCCAACATCTTCGACCACCATCTTTATCCTCAATCATTTCCTTATAGGTAGAATGGTCTTTGAGTCTATTTCCAACAGTATCTTTTAAATGTTTTTGTGTCCAATAAATTGGTTTGCCTTTCAGTTTACAAACGAGGTCTATATCAATATCATCTTCATCGTTAATAGGCTTTATAATTGTGCCCAACATAAAGGAACCTTGAGGAAGTATCCTTGGGTTATATGGATAAAGTGGCGAGCCTTCTTTAGACAGCCAATCACCAACTGCTTCGTAACTTTTTACAGCTTCATTATATTGAGTTTCAGAAATATCTAGTTGCTTTCCCAGATTTTCCAAAATTTCAATCACTTCTTTTTTGTATTCTTCAGTCATAATAATTTTTATTTTAAAATTTCAATTATTAAGCCATTCATATCTTGTGACAGATTGACCGTTTAATAAATTTTGATTGTGGTAATTCTGCTTACAAAATCACCACAATCAATCTTCTAATTAGATTGCTCTAATATTGAAGCTATGCCATTTATAACAACGAGTGTTGCAATACCAAAGACTACGGCTTTTGCCATATCTCCACTCACATTAACACAATTGCCCTTACGACATACACTCAGTTCTCCTTTAGAGAAATTAATACTATTCATAAAAATGAATTTTTAGGTTAAACAATATCCATTCAGAGCTGTGGATTTCCGCTCATTACTTTCCTTTACTGTCTTTCCGGTTACTTCTAATGTGTTCCTTGATAATAATAGTTTTTCCGCCTACTTTTCTTTTGTGTTCAGGAATTCTATTGAACTTTTTACCAGATGAATCTTTAGCCATAGGTTTAATTTTTAGTTGAACTTACTTTTTTTATATTTGATTTTCATTATTAATTATTTACTTATAGCATTTTGTTGTTTAACCAAAGGTTTTATGGGTGCTGTCCACTCATATACCATTATAGATATATCCGTTTTGGTATATAGATGAATACAAGTACTAATCAGGACATAGATTTTGAAAAACTACCTAGCGTTGACCTGCTGGATTATATTTCTTTTAAAGATGAATTTCCAAAAGAGGCAGGAGCCGCTTTTGTGCAATTCTGTTATCGATTTGAGAAAGATTTGAAACGTAAGTCCGAGATTTACTGCAATAAGTATGGATATAACGAGGTGGTGGCTTTGGAAATAGCGCATTGTACTTTTGCCAGAGTTTGGAAATACCCAACTTTTGACAAAGACAAGTCCAAAGCGAGAGATTTGGATAAGGGCATACTTATTTGGATGTATCGAATTTTATACACCCAAATAATTAAATATGGCGAAAAGAACACTTGTGCAGAGCCTACTGAAGAAGAAGATTTAAGCCTGGTTACAAATGCAGATGAGTTGTTGGCAAAGTTTGACGTACCAGACGACGCTGAGGCAAAAAGGGTGGTTGTGGCAAAACTTAAAACCATTGAAAGAGCTCTTACCCGATTATCTGAAAAGCATCGAATCATTTATTTTACTTATAGAGCTTATCGAAAGGAAGGTAAAAAAGTGCCAAGAACAATTACAAAACTGCTTAGAGATAAACTCTCTTTAACCCAAAAATCCGTGAACACCTATTACGGCGATGCGGATAGACACGTTACTAACTATTTAGACATTATGAATAATGGCCAAGCCTAAGAAAATAGAACTAATTGAAACAGCTCAATTGGACAGTTGGTTAGGTTCAACAGGGTTTTTATTCCCTAGTAATGAACTTGAACTAGATAGGTTCAATAAATTATATGAAGATTATGACTATAAGTTGGATGATAAATCTATTAACCCAATTGCCGTAATCAATAATACGTTTTATAGAAAGCCAAAAGTCATAACAATGTTTGAAGAAGATGTTGTTGAAGAAATTGAAACCCTAAGAATGGTCGCTAGAAAAGGAAAGAAAGAATTGCCTCAACACATTATAGATAAAATGCGGAAAAAACATAACCAAGATTCTAGTGATTCGGAATAAAACAAACATAAAGGAATTAGCCGAAAGCATTGCATTGGAATATGAAGAAAAGATTACGCCTCTTGACAAAATATTAGATGATGAAGGCCTATCGGTATTTTATGACAGCTACGGCAAGAACACCTTTGATGGAATGACTTTCTTTGATAATGGAAAGTTTTATATTCACATAAATACCGATTTGGGTAATAGGCCAGATTCTGCAAGAGGAAGGTTTACGTTGGCACACGAGCTGGGACACTACTATATAGATTCCCATAGGATTGGATTGAAAAAAGGATTGTTAGAACCACATCCGTCAAGAACTAATCAGAAGCAGTTTAACCAAATAGAAAGAGAAGCAGATTTTTTTGCATCCTGTTTGCTGATGCCAGAGGAAAGGTTCTCAAAAGATTTTTATCGTAAAACCTTTAGTATTGAATTGGTAGATTATTTGAAGGACGAGTATAAAGTCAGCAGGACTGCCTGTGCTTTCAGGTTAGCAGATATAGGAAATCACGATATTATGATTGTCTATGGCGAGAATGGAAAAATACGTTGGAAATATTGTAGCGAACATTTTCCCTACAAATACCTGTTATATGAAAACAAGGTGGCGCCAAATACAGTAATGGGCGAATACTTTAAGAACATTACTGATAACCTGTTCAAAAAAGAAGAGATTTGGGCAGTTGATATTTTCAACTACGTTAAGGAAGACAATATTCAAAGAAAGTTTTTTGAGCATTGCATTACTTTTAAGGGTAGAGCTCTTAGCATTATTTGGGAAGAATAGTAGTTTTCTTTTTCCAAGTAAAGCCTCATTAAATTGTGAAATTTTAACTTAAAGTTATTGCCTTAAACCAATAGAAAAACGCTTCCGGATTGCTCTTTTTCAATTTATTTAGCTTAGTGAATTGAGGGTTCTCAATCAACCAATCTTTAACCTCAAGCGGATTTGTAAACCTTTCGATTTCGCTATCAATACCAGCCTTAATCAGTTCAGATAGGTATGCAACTTTTGAAGCAGCTGTAATGGCTTCTTCAATATTGAACCTTACCAATGTAAAATTGGTAAAATTGCTTATTCCTGTTTGCAGATGTTTAAATTCCTCGGAATTTGTGTCACGGACGGAAAGTATAAAACAGGCTTTTTGGGTGTCTTCCAAAACCTGTTCTGAGGTTATGTTTAGTTTTCTAAACGCTATTTCCTCTGCAACTACTTTTGTGAAGCTGTTACGGACTGTTGCTAAGTCCGAAATATTATCCATTAAAAACGCTACGTCGAATAACTGTTTGATAATTTCAACTGGTCTATCTTTGCTGTATAAAATCCCTGTGGTTTTTGGTGCAAACGCAGTTAGCTTATCGCCTAAAATGGCATCAAACGTTGGCATTTTTACTGTTGTGATTTTCCCTTGTGTTTGAAGCCAGTTGTGAGCAATCGGAATTTCTGTAAGTTCGGGATAAGGGTTTGGTGTGTAGAGAATATCCAGTAAAATTGGCTCAACACGACTATCTACATTGCTTTTGTAGAACATCTTGAAATGACCAACTGGTGCATCAGGCGTGTGCTTTCTGTCATTGTCATCTTCCCAATGTGTAAACGCTTCAGTTTCTTTACTTATAGCTTCAAGAACAGTTTCTATGTCGCTTTGGCTTTGCTCGGTAATAATATCGATGTCGATTGAAAACCTTTTAGGCTCTTCTGTTGCCAACAATAATGCAGTTCCTCCTTTAAAAATAAAATCGAGTTTGTTGATTTCAAGTTGTTCCAAAAACAGTAAGGCATAGATAACCTTTTCAATAAGTTTTGGATCATACTTTTTACCTAGTCTTTTTTTGACTTCATAAATCCACTCTGGTTGATATGTAGTTTCTTTAATCATTAAAATTAATGTTTGGCAATAAAATTAATTATTTGCCAAAGTTAAATTGCTTAATTGTTCAACTTCCGTCTCTCTATTACGCCTGTGGGCATAGCGTTTCATTTTACTTTTGCTTATCTCAAACTTTTCGAATGCCGATCGGTAAATAAATTCCAATTCACTTTGTTGTGCACCAAATAAATTAGTGTCTATTAGCATATCGACCAACAATTTTTCAAGGGATGGAATAATGATATTTTCGGATTGAACTAAAGGTGCTTCGGATACCAACTGCTTTAAAATTATTGCATTATCACTATTATGAACGTACAGCTCGAAAGTTTCAGCATCTGGTTCTGTAAAAACGGTTTTGCCTTGGTCTTTCAACTTGTAAAAAACGGATTGTACCACATCTTTTTCCAATTCAATTATGGTGTAAAATCTAAAGGGTTGGTGGCGCATAAATTGGTTTAACCATAAAGTGTTCCACACACAGAATTCAATGAATGGATAATCTTTTTTTATTTTATTGTACAGTCGTTTTAATTTGGTATCAATAACTGGAATAAATCTATCTTTTCCACTTAAAGTGTATTTACCTCTGGATGGGTTTTTTAACACACCTTCTTTTTTAAGTTTAGACAAATACACAGTGATAGAACTTTCCTTTAAGTTTGGAAAATCTTTCTGAATAAGCTCTACCAGACTGGTTTTTGAAATAGCTTGCTGGTCAACAAAGTATGTTGGTATTTTATCTTTAATAGTTTGTTCCAGAACAACGATATTTGAATTAAACTTTGGCAAAATACACATTTTTTGCCAAAGTTTAATAGTGAATAGCAATTACTTCCGTTTATCCGTAGCCTTGGTATCAAAAGCAATCAAATTAAAAAGTTCTCGCATTCGGCTACGAACTCGGTTACCGTAGCGTTCTTCCAGTTCTTCGGCATTGAGGTTGGTGGTTGCGTGGGTTTTTATTTTACGTTTTGTCTGTAGGTAAAGCTCGTATCGAGATAAGAGCACTTCGCCCATTACGTTTAGATCCTTTCCATAAAACCGACCAGCTGGCTCTACACCCAAATCATCAAAACAGAAAAATTTGGTGTTACCATATTCTTCAATGGTTTTAAAACCGAGGTGGTTAAAACTGAAAGCCACGTTCCGGCAAGGAATCATTTCATAAGGTCGTTGCATTGGGACGATATGGCGTAGCAATTTCATTAAGGTGGTTTTTCCACATCCTACAGGTCCAGAAAGTAAAATGCCTTTGTCGATATCAATTCCGTTCTTTTCACAGTTCTCTTTGTCCTTGATGAAATAATGGCAGAGTTTACGAATGATGGCCGTGTCCTTATCGTAGATTCGGAAATTTTTTCCAAAGAGCAACTTTCCTTTAGTATTCAGGTAAATCAGGATTTTGTCAAAATCGTAGAGAACACTCTTGCCATCAAACTTTCCGAGCAAGTATTCCACGCCACCTTCGGTAATTTTAGAGGGGTTGTCCATAATCTTTGTTTTTAGTGGTTCGCAAGTTGTCCTTGATTTGGGACGCTTGTTTTTTGTTTGGTTTGTTTTCTTTGGCATATAACTCTGTTCTGCCCATCCAGTTAGTGGCCAAGGCTCGCCAGTATCGAATTTCTTTTCCATCGCTCGTTTGCCAATTCCGAGTTTCATAATGCTCGAAGAATTTTTTTCCTTCATCAGCATTAAAACCTTTTTCAATAAAAAAATCAATAACGGCCTGCCAGCCCTTTGGTTGTTTTATATTGTTTACTTGTTTGGTATTGTTTATAGTAGATACCAATGCTTGTCCACTCGCGGGACGGTTTGAGTCCACTACTTGTTCATTTTTGGGACGGTGCTGTCCCATAACAGGTTCACGGATGGGATGGTACTGTTCCGCAAGCTGTTCTAATATGGGATCGTACCGTCCCATATCCGGTTCATCACTTGTACCGATAATGGCCATCTTGATTTTGCTTCCTTTGTAGGGGTTATTGGAAGGGAAATAGGTGAGATAGTTCCAAGAATCAAGGTTTGTCACACATCTATGGTAAGTGGATTTTGAGCCAATCTTGGCTACACGCATTAATTCTCGACGGTTCACATAAAATTCATCTGCAAATCGGCTACTGTTCCATTCTTGGAACAGTGCCATATAGAGACTTATATGTGTTGGGTTGAGGCGGTCATCAAGAAAGAACTTTTCAAAAGCCGCATTAAGTAGCTTTATGTAGTTCATCATTTAAGAATTTGTCTTGTGTTGTACATGGTTTGAGGTCATTACATCTTGAATTTCTTCGGCATCGTAATAGATTATGCCTCCAACTTTTGTGTATGGTAGCGTACCATTGATTCGAAGATTCTGTAATGTTCCTGGACTGACTTGAAGCAAGTCCATAACTTCTGAAGATTTGAGATATTTTTTAAGTTTTCCAGTAGCTTGTTTGGAAAGAAGGTTTTTAATGTCATCGAGCAATTCTATTTTAAATTCCCGAAGATCGTCTGTGGTAATAATATTTGCTGGCATAATAGAACGGTTTTAAAAGAAAGGGGCTATCATTATCGCTTTTCAACTAATTTGATAGCCCCTGACCTGATTTAACTCACGAGCTTTAGTATTTTAATAAAAAAGTGTTCGTGAATCTGTCGATTTGACTTTCGTTCTACAAATTTGGGATGATTTATTGGATATTAACCCCAAGTCATACCCAAGTTGGGTGTTTTTATATACTCATTTTCAATGGTTTAAATTAGTTTTGTTTAGCGGTTGTCCTGAAAATAGTATATGCCAAATGATAATAACGAAAATTAATTTTATTTTTTCCCAAGTAGTACCCAACTTGGGAAGAAATTTAACATTTAAGCGAAATGAATTTTATCCATCCGTTTCCTCCATTCTCCTTAAAAGTGTTGCTTTCAGTCTATCGATAAACTTGGTTTGGTCAATTTTCCGTTCTCTAATTTCGAGAAAAGTTCTATAAACATTTCCGAGTTTGAGTTCAAAGATGTCTTCACAAGCCGAAGCCATCTCTTTAATCCCAGCCGTACCACTTTTTATCGCTCCTGAAGCCTGTAAGGCATAAATCAATTCAATTAGGTCTGTTTTTGAGGCTGTCCATCCAAGTCGCTCGCCATTTGATAAAGTACTCAGTTTATTCTGTACACCGTTTGACAGATCCCTCAAATAACTTAACTCTTCTACGTAATGACTGATTAATAAATCGTAGGCCATAATTTTGGCAATTGCATTATCGTGGCTTGTGGAAAATTCTGCATCGGTATAAAAATGAGATGTGTTTGACACCAGACTGATTTTATCATTTCCTCGTAAAAAATAGAATTCATCCAAAAGTTCAGAATCTTCCCTGTAATATTTTATAAAATTAGTACTGATGCGTTAAGATAGATTAAATATTTTAAAACATCAGTAAATATAATATATACAAGACGTTCTTTGAT